>NZ_CP109436.1 GCF_036227125.1 Streptomyces sp. NBC_01485 | reverse complement strand
TCCAGTCGCTTGTCAAGATCCGTACGAGGACACGTAGAGTCACAGACCACACCAGACCCCATCACGCACTGGTCTACACCACCCAGGAAAGCCAAAAGAGGAAAAGAAAAGGGAAATGGGCCCACGGTAAAGCTCTATGCGGAATCGGAAAAACAGCCTTGGAAACCCGACTCGGGAACTCTTGAAGCCAGGAGGAAAGAATGCCGGAATCACCACGCAGTCAGGCCGAGGACGCCAAGAATCGGAGGGATATCGGCGGGGAGATCAACGCTCTTATTGGAGGGCACCGAGCGCTCACAGAGGCGCCCTGGTATCCCGCTCAGGTTGGCGACCGCCTCTTGGTCACCTACGAGGAGACCGAGCAAGATCCTCGGTGGACCGAGACATACGAGGTCGTTGAGGACGCCATCGACGGCCGCGTCCTGCGGCCTGTCGAGCACACCGCGCCGGACGCATCCTTGGCCGGCTGGTTCGCCGGACCGCCCGAGCTGCACGACGGCGACCCGTTCGAGACCCCTTGGATGGAGGCCGGCGCCGACCGTCTCACCGTCACCCGTCGCGGGGAGGTCGTCCACCAGGGCCGCCACGCCCTCGCACGGCCGGACAACGCGCAGCCTCGCCTCACCACTGCCGCGGGCGCCGACGGAGGCTTTGGGTGGGCCGTCGTCCAGGAGCGCGAGTACACACCCGCCGAGCTGGACGCCCTGCAACAGAAGATCATCAGCCGGACGCAGGAACTCGTCTGGGGTGACCAGGAGTAGGGGCGCAGCGAGGGTGCCGGCCTCTGTGCACGGCGCGCTCAGGGCCCGCCCCCGGCGTTCCGGGGCGGGCCCTGAGGGGGGTACTGACGCTACTGCGCCTACTGAACCTCAGTAGGCGCAGTATGGGTGTAGTCGCCGCTCCTGAGTCGCTCGCTGACGCGCTCTTCCAACCCGGGCAACCTCTTGGTCGGGTCGGGCTCGGTCAGTTCGGCGAGGAGCGCGCGGGCCACCTGGGCGAGGGCAACATCGGTCAGGTCGAGGTCGAGGGCGGCGCCGTTGCACCAGCGCTTGAGCGCTTTGTGCAGGGGAGGAACCAGGTCGACAGTGAGGCGGATCGGCGCTGTGCGGATCGTCTCGGCATGTGTGGGAGTCGCTTCCTCCTCGTCGACGAAAGCATCGGCGCCTTTCTTTCTACGGCGACGGGTCGGAGTCATGCTTTTGCCTTCTCCCATTCGGTCAGGATTTCGCTTGCTGCGGCCGGATAGGTGGTTCCGGTCGTATCAATCGGATTCCCGTACGCCTGCCGGTACAGGTCGTCATTGAAGCCGATTACGGTTTCCATGACACGGAATCCTTTTTCGGTGAGTGCATCTCGGTATTGGGCGTCCGGTCCCGTTTTCGTCGCGTACGGCCTATTGGTTCGCGTGAGTAGAACCATTTCCACCATTGGGTCACGAGGGCGGTCTAGTTGTTCACGCATATCGCGTGCTTCATTCAGCTTCTTTCGGAGCTGCCGCATAGTGCGTCGCACCTCGATTCCGGCGGGCGCGATAGGGAAAATCCAGACGTCGGAGTAGACCAGGGCTGAGCGCCCGATGGCCTCGTGATCTTCGAGTTGGGGCGCGTCGACGAGGATCGTGTCGCGGCCGGCCTCCAACTGGCGCAGGGCTCGGTGCAGGGTCGTGATCGCTTGTCCCACCACTGGGAACGACAAGCCGTCCGCGTCCTGCATCCACCCCAGACCCGAGGCACCCTTGTCAGCGTCCGCCACTACCGGGTCACGCCCCATTTCCTTGAACGAGGCGGCCAGCATCATGATCGTGGTCGTCTTTCCGACGCCGGGCTTGACGCTCACGGCGGCGATCCGCAGCACAGTCATGCACGTACGGTACTGCGGCTACTGCACCTCAGTACCGTACTCAGCGGTCCCTCGCCGGAGGCAGAGACAAAAATCGAACAGGAGCGCTCGAATTCGAGCGCTCCTGTTCGAATCTCATCGCCGTAACCCACTGAGGGCACTGCACCTACTGAGGCTCAGTAGGTGCAGTGCCCTCAGTTCACGAGTCTGTCCGCGTCACCAGTCGTCCACGGGCATGCGGTCGCCGGCCTTGACTGCGGCGCACCGGGTGCAGGTGCGGTTCGCGCACGTCTCTTCCCTCGCGTTGCGGCGGTACTCGGTGCAGTGGGGCGCGCGCCACGGGTACGGGACCGCCTCCGCCGCCGCCTGTACCGCCGCTCGGGCGTGGGCGAGTGCCGAGGGGTCGTCCTGGTCGTCCAGGAGCCGTAGGGCGCGGCGCAGGGCCTCCTTGGCTGCGGTGGTGTTGGGGGCGCGGCGGGTCTGTGGCATGCGGTGGTGTTCCTCGGTTCGGTGGTGGGCGGCTACAGGTCGAGGACGGCGCGCAGCGCCTGGTCGACGCGGCCCATCGCTGCGGGGTCGATCGGGCCGACGCACTTAGCGCCGTCGAACCGGGTGACGCGGAGCTGCTGGACGTTGGCGACGACCGCAGTGCAGGGGAGGGGGTCTCCGATCGTCACGGACATGGCGGTGTCGGGATAGCGGCCGGGTGCGTGCAGCACGACCGCGAGCACCACCCCGTACGTCTCCTCCAGGCCGCTCAGGGAGATGATCAGGACGTTGCGGCCGTCGCCCAACGTCCAGATCTCGCCGCGCCTCACAGGGCGTCGCCCTCGCCCGCCAGGTCGTCGCCGAGGCCGAGTTCGGCGAGCTGCCGCGCGCCGTCGAGAACAGCGGCACGGCGCGCGGCGCGCACCACGTACGCATTCACGCTCAGGCCGGCCTCCGAGGCGGCTGCCTTGATCGAGGGGGCGAGATCCTCAGGGAGTCGCAGAGTCATCGTGGTCACAGTCATGACCTCAGACTAGCCACCGGCTCACGGTGGCGTAATGCGGTTGCAGGACCTACCGCAGCAGGGCGCCGTACGAGGCGCCCTACGAGGCGTTGTACGAGGTGCTCTACGAGGCGCCTTTCGAGGCGCCCTACGAGGCGCCTCATCCTGGTGACCCGGATCGACAAAGCAGCAGATCACAGCTTTGGTCAAGGGGCACCGACGGCGCCGACTACTTCTCTACAGAGGGGTCTGGCGCAGTCGGACCCGTACCGGCGTCCGCTGCGGTCATCAGGTCGCGCCTCTGGTCGCGGCTCTGGTCGCGCCTCTGATCGCATCTCTGATCGTGCTCCTGGTCGCGCCTCTGGTCGCACCGGAGGGCCGCAACGAATCGCGAAAACCGCAGACCGCAGGGCCTGCGGAAGGGTGTCGGCCGCGCCGACTACTTCCCTACAGAGGGGTCTGGCGAAGTCGGACCCGATGCCGGCGTCCGCTGCGGCTCCTCGATGAGCACCTCGTGCCGGAGGGCGCGGCCGGCCCTTCCCGTACGGCGGGCTGAGCGGCCCGGCGGACGGCCGGCTGGTGTCGCTGCGGGGCGGGGCGGCGCCGAGGGTGCCGGCCCCGCCCCGCCCGGGTCACAGCTTCCGGAGACATCCCTGGGGGACCTGACCACCCTGTACAACGCGCCACAGGTGCCCGCCGCCGCACTCCTGGTAGGACGTGCCGCTCTCGGTCCTGCCGATCGCCACAACGCACGACGTGACGACGTCGCCGCGCCTCAGGTAGTGGTGCACGGGCGAGCTGGGTGTGGCCACCGGTCCCTCGTTCCACGCAGGCCTGCGCACGGCGACCCGCACTTTCGCCTTCCACTGGGTGGCGCACGGTGCCGAGGCGTGCCGGGTGGGCGGGGCGGCCGAGGCCTGCGGGACGGCCAGGGTGCCGGCGAGAACGACGGCCGCAACCGCCGCTGTGGTGATCGGTCGTTTCATCCCCGGACAACTCCCGCGACCGCCCGTCCCGTCACGGCCCGGATCCGAAGATCACCCATCCGAGGAGCCCGGCGGACCGCCGGCTACTTCGCTACGGCGCCCCCATCCGGTGTCCCAGCGATGCCCGGCCCGAGGGTCCGCCGGCCTCTCGGGTCGACGACGTCGCGGTGCCCGACTTCCCCCAGGAGTGCGTCAGGTTCGACTCGTTCGGCGGCCAGAAGCCGCGGTGCGGTATCGGTCGGCTCGGTCGGCGTCATGCTCCTGGCGGTGGCCGGACCGGTGCCGAGTTGGCGTCGCGCGGTGCTCATGACGGGAGCCTCGCATGCGCACGCACTCACGCGAGACACAGAGAGCGGGCCCGCACAGTTCGTGAACTGTGCGGGCCCGCTCTCACAATGGGGATTCAGGCTCCGATGCCGACCGAGGAGACGTAGGCGTAGGCAGTCCAGTCGGAATCCAGGTCGCTGATGATGTCTTCCCAGATCTCATCCATCATGCCGTCGTCCTGGTCGGCCCACGCGTCGACCAGGTCACCCCACACGTACCGGACCGTGATACTGCGCTCGCTGACATTCGGGCGGGAGCGTCCCTCGACTACGGCACTCTGGTCGATCGGGTAAATCTCCATCCGGCGGCCCGCGCCGTTGTTTTCGAGATGCCGTTTTAGCCATCCGGAACGGATCAGGTTTTCCCGCCGCCGCGTCCAATAAGCGTTGTCCAGCTTCTGGAGATTTTCGGCTGAGGGAGACGCCTTGCCCTTGAACCAAGATTTCATGGCGCGGTCGGTGACTCCCTGCTCCCGCAGTGCCTCGCGACCTTTCGCACTGTTCAGGTAGCGCAGACGGGCGTTACGTCCACGTCGGGACGTCAGCGGGGAGGAAATACCGGACTGGTAGACGATGCGGTTGAGTTCCATGATCAGGGCCTCACCGCCCTTCATGCCACGGGCACCGTACTTTTGCCACTCACCCCAGCGGCGCCACAGATCAGACGATCCAGTCATCGACTACCCCCGAGAACATAGGTCTTCTTTTCCTTCACCTGACTGAGGTCCCGCCCTTCCGGGAAAACGGGGCGCCAGTCCCCAGCGATGTGGAGTTCATCCGTGCCGGACATTTCCACAATCATCAGACCGGCCTTGTATGCCTTGTAGGCTTTCCGCCACAGGTTGGTGAATGCCTTAGACCGGATAATGTGCATCCAGTCAGGTCGACGGATCTCAGTGTTCGCGCTGGATTCGCCGATGGTGGACACGAACTTAGAATACATGAATTTGACGTACGTCTCGGCGATTTCGTCATTCTCGGCGATGGCGGTTTTCCGGACCTCGGCGAGGGCGCGGCGCATCTTTTCCAGCAGGTTTTCCGTTGCTCCGGAGACCAGGGCGCGATGGATCACCGGTGCCTCGCACAGGTCCCAGTCTGCGCAGTCCAGCAGCGTGCGAACCATCGAGTCGGGCACCCACAGCTCTCCGCGCTCTTTACGGTTTCCCAGCGGGCTGGGGAGGTCTGCGTGTTCCCATTCAGGCGGGGTGATCAGGTAGACGCCCGACTTTTTCGCATCGTGCATGCCGCTCGTGTCCTCGATCAGTTTCCCGATCGGGAGCCACGTTTTGAATGCGGACAGGTAGGCCGCATTCATATCCAGGCCGGTGACCTCGATTTGAGCGCCGCTCTTCACCAATTCGAGTGCTGCCGGATTCCGCCACTTCGGGCGCCCTTCCCAGATTTCATCGGCAGTCTTCTGTGACTTCTTCTGGAGAATCCCGTCCGTCGGCGGGAATTTCGAGTGCGCGTATCGTCCACCGACCCGCGACTTTTCAAAGAGCGCCATCACGTCCGGGATCGCGCTTTTTGTGAGTGCCTCTTTCGCCGCGTCTACGTCGCCATTGTGGGCGGTCAGCGCGTACTCGATACCGGCGTTGATCTGGTCGACCAGCGAGCCGGAGGCGTACCCGGGCGCGCTGCGCGGTGCAGCTGCCGGTGCGGGCTCGGTCGGCTCGGGGGCCGGCCGGAGCTCCGGCGCGGGGTCGACCGGCGCGGCCTCGGTCGCGGGGCCGTTCGCCGCCTCCTCGGCCGCAGCGACGGCGGCGGCGCATTCGGCGGGATCGAGGTGCTGCGGGTAGCCGTCGACGTCGTCACGGGCGGGGTACCCGCACAGCACGCAGGGCTGCGGCTCGGCGTCGACCGCGGATTCTGAGGCCTCGCTCGGGTGCCGAACCGGTGGGGCAGCGAGGGGCGTTGCCGAGAACGTGTCGGGCACCACAGGCGCCACGGGGACCGCCGGAGCGAGCGGGATCGAGGTCTGAGCACCGTGGGACAGTCGGTCGGCGGCGAGCACGCTGACGGCGTGCGTGGGGCCGGCCAGGAGATCCAGCACCGACATGCCGTAGTGCGCGGCGAGCCGGTCGACGTCGTCCAGTGACCAGTGTTGCTTGCCGGTCTGTTTCCGGGAGACCTGCGCCTGCGCCTGGTCGATCGCGTTCGCCAAGTCACCTTGACGCTGGCCGGTCCGGCTCATGAGCGCAGACACGGTGAGCCTCAGGAGTTCCTCCGTACTCATCATGGATGACACTCTAGCATCCTGAATACTGAAACAGTATTCAGGATGCTGATTCGGTTCACGTGGGCCGCTGACTCTCGTTGCGCGTGAGGTACTGCACCCAAGTGACCTACTGAGTGTCAGTGGGTGCAGTGCCCTCAGTGCCTCACTGGCCCGTGGAATGAGCGTCGCCCCACCGATGACGGATCGGTGGGGCGACGCGAGGAGTCCCGAGCCCCCGCTACGGGGGAGGCCGGTGTCGGCCGGCGGGCGCCGGGACTGGCTATGTGGTCGTGACCGCCAGGAGCAGCGTGACGACCAGGGCGACGGCTACGAGCACCAGGAGCGCGGCCTCAGTCACGGCTCACGTCCAGGTCGGCCCAGACGCGTTTGCCCCACCGCCGTGCGCCTGATCCTTTCAGGTCGGTGCCCCAACGGTCGGCGAGTTCGTCGACCAGGAGGAGCCCTCGGCCACCAATGCCGCCGAGGGAGGGCGTGCGCAGGTGTGGCAGGGCAGCGGGGGCCCGATCGACGACGGCGAGCTGTACTCGGTCGTGCGCCGGCCGATCGATCGAGATCCGCAGGGCGGGGCCGCGCGCGTGACGGACCGCGTTCGTCACCAGTTCGGACATGAGAAGCGCCGCTGTGTCGGCGTGAGCGTCCAGGCCCCAGACGGCGAGGGAGACCCGTACGAGCCGCCGGGCCTCTCCGGCGGACTCCGGAGTACGGGCGAGGGTGAGGGAGTAGCCGGGGTAGCCCGTGCTGCGGGGCTCCGCCTCGCCCGTGCCAGGGAGGCGGTACAGGGCCAGGAGTGCCCGGCACTGTGTCGCAAGATCGCGGATGTAGGAGACCTCGGTGCGGTGCGGGGCGTCCAGGAGAATGCGAGTGACGCTGACGACGTGCTGCGCGGTGCGCCGCTGCTCACCGCGCATCCGGGCCGCGCAGGCCTCAACCTCGGGCATCAGTAGTTGGATGTGCCCGCGCAGGAGGCCGAGGAGCTGCGCGCGGTCGTCCGGCGAGGGCGGCGTGCGCCACCCGTTCAGGCCGGCCTCGTACGACCGGCGGATCCGGTTCGCGTCGATCTCGGCGAACTGGCTGTCCTCGGTGTCCTGTTCGCCGAGGGGATGGGGCTCGGTCCGGCTCACCGCAGGGCCCCCTCGTTGCCGCGCGCCGACTCGTTGCGGGCGAGGGGGGAGAGGTTGACCGCCTCGGCGTTGAATGCCTCGGCGAGGTAGCGGCCAACGTCGCTGCCGTGCAGGAGCCGGTGCGGGGTGCCGACCGCCTCCATCCAGGGCGGGGTGTCCCACCGGACGTCTCGGCTCGGGGGCAGGGCGAGCCACCCATCGGGGCCGGTGCGGGCGACGACGTCCGGGTGCACGAGCGCGTACCGGCCGGTCGCGGGCAGTACCAGGAGAACGGCCTGGTCGTCTCGCAGGAGGCACGGAACGGGGGTGACGGTGTCGAGACGCGTCATCGCGGCCATCCCGATGCGGGACGGCACGATCACCGCGTCGAAATGGGTCGTCGCCGCGATGAGGGCGGCCCCGGGCGCCGTCTGTAACGCGCTGTCCGCCGTGGCTGCGGTGAGCGGGGGCAGCGGTTCGAGCAGCGGGTGCGCGCCCGGAGCGGGACAGTTGGTGTTCTGGCATGTGCAGCCCTGCCGGGGGCGGTAGCGGTGCCCCAGGGTGAGTCGCCAGCCCAGCGCGATGTACGCGCGGAGGGCGGTGCTCGGGTCGCGGGTGTTGACCGGCTCCATAGCCGATACCCCCATGTGATCACTCGGATACGGGTGGTGACACATTCGAGGATCGGGCACGAAAACACCTGCGCCCCCTAGAAAAACTAGGGGGCGATTTAGGGGCAAACCAGGATATCAGTAGACGAGTTCCATGTTCCTGATCAGACCGGAGAGTTCGGACGCCTGCGAGGGCACACCGACGCGGGCGAGATCGGACACGAGAGCGCGGCTCATCGGGTCGGCGTAGACGTAGTACGGCGCGTCCGCCGCTGCCGCGCGCAGCTGCACGACGGCCGCCGGGCTCTTGCCCATGCGGTGCAGGGAACGCGCCTTGTCGATCGCGTAGTGCGTACGGCGCTCCTTACTCGGCACCTCGCCGACGTCGACCGTCCGCACCTTCTTGAGTCCCTTGTCCGGCTGGTCGACCTCGACGCCGGCCTCTGCCGCGTGCACGGCGACGACACCCCGCCCGAACACCGTGTGAGCGTCCAGGTCGTACCAGCCTTGTCCGAGCCGGTCTGCGTCGGTGAGGGCTTCGTCGATCCGCGCCCACGCGTCCGCCGTCTGTCCGCCCCGGGCGTGGGCGATCGCGCACCGTAGATGCAGCGCGCCGCGCAGGCTCACCGCCGCGTCCTGCGCGCCTCGTCCGGTCGCGTGCGGTTCGAGGTCGGCGAGGGCGGCGTCCGCGATCGCGACCGTCTCTCTCAGCGACGCCTGATGCAGGAGCGCGCCGCACCGGTCCCACGCAACGGCACCCTTCACCACCGGATCGTCTAGGCGCGTGGCCGCGCCGGCCGCGACCTCGGCCGCGACCCACGCAAGATCCGGATAGCCCAACTGGTTCAAACACATGCGCGCCGTACGGGCCGCGTCGACAAGGAGGCGCAGCGCCTCCTCCTTGTCCGCGCCGCCCTCGGCGGCCAGGAGCGCGGTGTTGAGGTCCTCGACCATGGGAGGTAGGAGCGTCGCGACCTGTGGCAGGTTCGCCGCCTGGCGGGCGGTGTTGGCCTTCCCGGAACGCTTCCGCAGGGTCGCGAGGTCGACCGCGGGGCCCTGCGGGCTCAGTCCGGGATGCCCGGACAGGATCAGGCCCGCGCGGCGCAGGCCGGTGCGCAGTGCGGGGATATGGGCGTGGGCGACGTTGCCGCCGCCGTTGCGCTGTAGCCGGTACGGCTGCCCGAGCAGCCAGACCACGTCCACATCGCACCGGTCGGCGATCGCGGTGATCACGGAGTACCGGTCAAGCGGCTGTCGGCCGCTCTCCACGTTCGCGATCCAACTCTCCGTATGACGGAGGGAATCGGCGAGTTCCATTTGCGTCAGACCGGCAGCGTTCCGGGCGACCCGTACCCGCATGCCGATGTGTTCGTCACTAGCGAGAGGCATACTGACTCCTGGTTCTGACTCGACATCAGAACGGTACGCCGAACGGGCCCACACACGCTCTTTACTGAGCATGCGGGGCCCGTTCTGCCGTACTGCGCTTGGAACTTCTACGCCTACTGCATGTACTGACGTTCAGTAGACGCAGTAGCCACATTGCGGCCCCCTGTGGCGCCGTACGGGCCGATCTTGACTCCCTGCGGCGAACGGGTCGCGAACGGGGAGATCGGCGCGCACAGGCGCACTCAGGGGGCGCGCTGAGGTCAGAACGGCGCGTTCTCCGGCTGCCGTTCCTCGGCTGCCTTCGCTGCTGCGACGATCTGATCCCGGGCTGTCTCCCAATCGGCGATCACGGAGTTCCGGTCGGTCTCGGCCTTGATCCGGCACGTCGCGCAGAGGCCGAGGGTGACCGCCCGCTTGCCGCACGGCTTGCCGCCGTGGCCGGGGCACTTGCCATCCTCACTCGCGGTCGCGGCGATCGTGGCGTGGTGTGCGGCGTACTCGCACGTCTCACACGTACCGCCGCCGCGCACAGCACGACCGCATCCGCTCACGCACTTCGGCCAACCCAGGCAGTCGCCGCACACCGTGCCGCCCGGCGAGTCGGCCCGGCACTCCGGGCACTCCCCACGGGTGCGCCGCGCGATCGAGTCATTCACCGTGCGGTCGGCCGCGTTCGGCACGGACCGCTCCCCAGCCATGGGCCTGTCCTCGCCGGTCGACTGCCCCGGCAACATCAACATCGCACTGCGGGGAGTGCGGGGCAGTTTCCGGATCCGGTCTGCGATCACGGCGCCTGCGCTGACCCGGATCGGGCCGTTCAAAGGAGCGCTGAGCATCGATACCAGGTCACTCACCCGCCACGCGTCGCCTGCGGCCTCCGAGTCCGCGATTCGCATGTCGAGTTCCCGAGCCTGGTCGAGGAACGGCTTCCCAGCGAGTTTGAACGTCTCGTTCAGGCGCCCGACCCGAGCAAGCACTTCCATACCCGGAGTCGTCTCCCGACCGCCGTCAGTCGACATTCCGGGCGTGGCCGGTACCGCCCCCTCGTTGCTGCTGCTTTGTGGTGTGGCATCGGCCGCCGCCGGGTCGCCACCCTCGGCCGTCGGCCGCGCTTCTGCCTGCTTCTCCTCGGAGTCGACCGCGCCCGTCCGTCCGTCCGTTTCGTTCGCGCGCGGGTCCTCTACCCCCACGGACGGACGGACGGGGGGGGAAGCGGGTTCTTGAGGTGGGCTCTCGACAACAGGGATCTTGATAAGAGCGTCACCCATGACCCCAGGGGTGGCGTCACCCATGACCCCAGGGGTGGCGTCACCCATGACCCCACCCCCCCCGCTAGAGGTGGCGTCACTGGTGACGCCACCTTCGACCTGGGGTTTCTTCTTCCGGCCCCCCATTGGCTCGATGCCAGCCGCGCGCTTCGCTTCCACTCGCGCCGACACCCGAGCCTTCGCCACGTCGGCGGCTTTCTGGCCCGACTCCAAGGGGTCGACCCACTCATTCCGCCAGAATTCGGCGTCGCGCAGCACGTAGATGTTCGCGTCGTTGATCTTCTTGGGGTCGGCGCCCTCCGTCACGGGGCGGGTCTGCGCGTGGACTGTCCACAGTCCGGCGCATTCCCCCTCGAATACGGTCCGGTCCAAGGTCTTCTCGGACACACCGAGCTGGGCGGCGAGTTCCGCTCGCCAGGGCTTGCCGCGGCTGGTGTCGCGGGCGCCGACGTCGGCGTACGTCACGAGGATTCCGTACAGAGTCCGCAGGTTGGTGCTGTAGCGGGGGTCGCACATCCACTGCGACACGAACTGACCGAACGGCAGACCGCCGCCACGTCGAACCTCCGGGCCATACCGTCCCGGGTTGTATCCACCCGTTCGCACGGGGATCCTTTCCGGTCTCCCGTCGGAGTGTCCGCGTGCCAGTCGTTGGCGCGGGTACACTGCCGGAAGACCTAGCCGGTCGACCCGCCGTGCAGTTCCGGGACTCTCACCTCTCGGACGGCGGGTCTTTTTTTGTACTGGTAGTGCAGGTGAGGTTACGCCCTGTGCGACGGGCGCCGGGTCACCTGGGGCTGATCGTGGTCTGTATGCCGCTCACGACGGCGGCCCTGCGTACGGCGGGCAGCAGCCTCACGGCGTGATCGGCGCCGCGCAGCAGTTCGGGCACCGGAATGCCGTAGTGCCGCGACAGTTTGTCGAGGTCACCGAGCGTCCAGGACGATCCCTTGGGCCCGCCGCCCTGTTTGCGCGACACCTGCCCCTGGCTGAGCCCGAGGCCTCGCCCGAGGTCGGCTTGCGTCTCGCCGGTTGCGTACATGAGCGCCGTCACGGTCACCCGCAAGTAGGCCTCTGTACTGGACATATGGGCAACTCCCATGAGGTATGCACTGGGTGCATGACGGGTGCGGATCACTCGGACGCGGGCGAGGCCGGCGGTGTCCCGGGGGCAGGGTTCGGGCGGCCGGTGAGCCTGAGGACGTCCGCAGGCGTGATCGTCAGGTCGTCCGCCGTCAGCAGCGCCTCGGCGAGCGCGGCGACCTCCGGCCACAGCGCGCTCACGTCCTCGCGGGCCCGCTCGGTGACCTGATCCCAGGTGGCGCCGCCCTGCGGTACGGGTCCGGAGAGGGCGAGTTCGTACCCGCTGCGCGCCAGGGTGGCCACGGCGACGTCACGGTCGTTATCTCCGGCGACCTGTGCGGCGACGTCCGCCGTCAGCAGCCCCGCCTCGGCGAGGTGCCGCCGTTCGGCGATCGGCCCGGCGGCGCACTGGACGGCGAACGCGAACTCGGCAACCCATGTGGGGTTCCACGTCGTTGCGCCGGTCTGGATCAGGCCCGGGGCGGGGCCGTCCGCCTCGGTCTCGATCAGCCGGACGCGGGCGAGGCTCATGCCGTACGTCATGCCGACCAGGGCATGGGCCGCCTCGTGGAACGCCAGACCCTCGCGCTTCTGCGCCACGGTGAGGAGCGACCGTTGCATGACGCGGGTGTCCGGCAGGGAGTCGAGGTCGAACGGCTCCGTGGGTTCCGTCACCGTGCTCACCGTGCTGTCTTCCGGCGGGCCGATCGGTTGTCCCGCAGTACGGGGATGCCGGCCTCCTCGAACCACCGGTAGAGCACGGACGGCCCGACCTGCGCGAGTTGGCGGATGCGGCTCCGGCCGGCACCGAGGCGGGCCGCCTTCACTGCGGCGGGCTTGATCTCCGTGGTCAGGATCTCCTCCGCCTGCGCGAGCAGCGCGGCCCGGCGCGCGCCTGCGTCTTTGACGGCCCGTAGTGCTGCCGCCTGCTGTTCCTCTGGGATCTCGGTCACGCGACGAAGCATAGCGAAAAGCACAGCCTGTGTCGTGGTTGCACTGCCGGTGTTTTTTGTGTCATGGTGGTGCTGCCCCGGAAACGAGGCGGCCCCCGGCGAGGTGTTAGCGCACCGATGCCGAGGGCCTTGATCACCCCACCTACCTGCATAGGAGGGCGATCCATCGTGGATCGTATCGTCACGCCCTTGGGCGTGTTGCCCATGGTCCGGCCCTGCGCCGGCCTCAACGACCTCATCGAGGACCAGGAGCGCGAGGACAACGCCCGCGGCCCGGAGCCCGAGCCCGAGAGCGTTCTCCGCGCCGTCATCCGCCGCCCCGTGATCGGGGGGACGTCGTGGCGCTGAGCGACAGGCCGGCGATCTCCATCGCCCCCGGCACGAGGCCGGACCCCCAGTTCGAGACCACCTACCAGGCCTCGCGCGGCGGTTCCTTCCCGCCGGCGAACCAGCCCGCGCCGGGCTCCGGCGACAGCACCGCCGACGGCCGCAACTCCGGCCTGAACGGGGGGCAGTCCAAGTGACGTGCTGTGGAAAGCAGATGCAGCAGCAGGGCGACAAGCTGGTGTGCGGCGGGTGCGGCGGCTGGTTCATCCCCGGCGTCGTCCCGCTCACCGGCCCCACCACCGCAGCGCAGTGCAGCGGAGGTGAGCGGTGACGAGCGACCAGGATCGCCAGATGGCGGCTCAGGCCATGGAGGAGGCGCGCCGACAGGCCGCCGCCGATCTGGCCGCCGCGAACGAGGCCGCAGAGCGGCTCTCCCGCCTACTCCAGACGACCGGCGGGGGTGCCCGATGAGGAACCCCCTCTCGTTCATCTTCGCCGACCCCTCCCAGCACGGAAGTAACGGCGACACGATGGGCCGCCCCGCCCGGAACGCCCGTGAGGCGGACCGGCAGGGATGGGCCAACTCGGACCGCACCGACGGGTTCTCGCGCGGTGTGGAGAGCGGCGGTCGCCGCCGGCTCTTCGGCCGCAAGGGCTCCTGACCCATCTGACCCACCGAAATCCCTCGTCACAGCAGGCACTCGCCCGGAGTATTGACGGGTGGGCGGAGCCGCTGCGACTGCCCCGGAGTACGGCGTGAGGCTGCCGGATCGACTCCGGCCCGGGGCGCCACCGCCCAACAGGG
Organism: Streptomyces sp. NBC_01485; assembly: GCF_036227125.1. Taxonomy (NCBI): domain Bacteria; kingdom Bacillati; phylum Actinomycetota; class Actinomycetes; order Kitasatosporales; family Streptomycetaceae; genus Streptomyces; species Streptomyces sp. NBC_01485. Next base: position 10,545 of record NZ_CP109436.1, on the reverse strand, counting down.
CGGCCCTGCCCCCGACTTGAGAGGACGTCGTGAAACCCGAGCTGATCACCCCGGCGGAACTGACCCGCTGGGCAGAGGAGTGGGAGCGTTGCGCGGCCCGCGCCGAGGCCGGAGCCCGCGACGGAGAACGCGTCGCCAACGACCCTTCGAGCACCGACTACACCAGGTCGTGCGCGCGGCGGGCCGCCGAGATCGCCCGTGGGCACGCGGCCGAGTACCGCGCCGAGGCCCTGGTCATGCGCGACGGCGAGGTGCCCGAGCCTTACTGGCACCTGTACGTGACGGCCGACCCCGACACCCCCCTGACCACCGACACGATCCCCAACTCCCCCCAGCACGACGGAGGACACCGCACGTGACGACCATGACCGACCCGCGCGCCGAGGCCGCCCTCACGCGTCCGCCGGAGCCCGCCGCCCCCGAGGCGCCGGCCGCCGGGACGGACAACACCGGCCGCGCCACCGAGAACGACCCCGAGACCTCGGCCGAGGGCGCCTCCTCGGCCAAGCCGCGCCGCCGCCTCATCACGATCATGTGGATCATCGCGGGTGTCGCGACCCTGGCGGGCCTGGTCGTCGCAGGGGTCGGCTTCGGCCTCTCCTACGACGCGTTGGTCGACGCGGCCCGCGCCTGGGGGTTCGGGCCGATCGGCTCCTATGTTTTCCCGATCGGGGTGGACGGGCTGATCGTCGCCCTGTACTCGATCGCGTTGGTGCTGGCGTGGCGACAGATGCCCAAACCCATGCTGCTGGTCGCCGCGCACATCACCACGGGCGTGACGATCGCCCTCAACGTCCTCGCCGCCGCCGACAGCGCGCCCGGGAGCCCGGGGGTGTGGGAGGTCGCGCAGACGGACCCCGGCCGGCTCCTCGCGCACGCCTCAATGCCGATCGCCTACGTGCTGTTGGTCGAGGCGGCACGCCACCTGATCATCCGCACCGCCCGACTGGAGAGCGGAGAGCGCGGGCTCACCCTCGCCGACTGGGTGCTGAGGCTGCCCACCACATGGTGGGTGTTCCGTACCGCGCAGACTCACCCCATGCCGTATGCCGACGCCCGGAAAATGCGCCGTGAACTGGCCATTCACCGTGTGTGGATCCAGTACCGCGAGGAGATCGAGGCCGCCCGCCGTACGGCTGCCGACAAGGGCGAGACGTTCGACGAACACGACACGGTGACTGTGCTGGACCGGCTCCCCGATCTGCTTGCCCCCTACGGCGTCACGGCGGCGGAGGCACTGGCCCTGCCCGACCAGATGCGCGCCCGTGAGCAGCAGCGCCGCGCCGACCGTGAGCGCGCCGAACAGGCTCTCGCTCACAAGGCGGCGGCCGACCGCCGCGACCGTGAGCACGCTGACAAGCTTGCCGAACTCGCGGCCGAGGCCGCCGAGATCAAGGCTCAGGGTCAACTGGACGCGCTGCGCGCCACGGTGGACGGCGAGAGCAAAGCCGCGGTGTACCGCGCCGCTGCCTCGGCAGACACCGCCGGCATCGAGGCCGCCGCGCAGCGCAGCCGCGCCGAACGGACGGCGACCGAGGCGCAGCGCCGCGCGGAGGTCGAGGAGGCGGCCGAGGAGTCCGCGCGTACGGCGGCGGCCCGCCGCAAGGCGGCCGAGGATCAGAAGTCGGCTCTGGTGATCGAGGAACAGAACGTCCGGCGGCGCCAGGAGGTCGCCGAGGGGCAGCAGCGGGCCGCCGAGATCGCGGCCGCAACTCAGCGCACGGCGCGCGTCACGGCGGAGAACGAGGCCGCTGCCGCCGCCGCCCTGCGCAAGGCGAATGAGGACCGTGCCGCCGCTGCGCGCGCCGAACTGGTCGCGCGCGCGGCCGAGGACGCGGCCGGCCTTTCCCAGCGGGAGCGCAACATTCGCAGGGTCGCCCGGTTGATCGTGACGGAGGCGGGCGGCATGGCCCTGCGGATGCCCCTGGCGAGGATCGAGGAGGTGTTCGGAGTCGCCAACGGGACCGCGTCCGGTTACCGGGATGAGGCTGCGCAGCTCATCGCCGCCGGGTACGACCACCGCAATGACCTGCTTCACCAGACGTGACGGACGACCGGTCACCGGTGAAGGCCCGCGAATTCGGGTCACGTTGTCGGACCGGCCTTTTACCCTCACGGGACGTGATCGTTCCGTGGTCCGGCGGGGATTGGGCCCCCGCCGGACCGTCCTCCCACCAAATGACGGCACGTCACCAGAGAGGCCACCGACCAGTATGACCCGACGTACGACAGAAACCAGCGGTTACACCCGCACCGTCCTCCCTCCCCTCCGGCACGAGTGGAACAGCCAGACCGTCATGTGGCGGCGACTGTCGCTCCTCGGCGGTGACGAGCTGCGCGTGCGCGCGTTCCTGTGGCGGGTGCTGGGTGTCGGCGCCGCAGCAACAGGGAGGCAGCAGTGAGCAGCAGCAGCGACGACTGGTGGGCCGCGAAGGACACCGACATGAACTCCGGCGACCAGGGCCAGGAGGACAGCGGGGCCCTGGCGGACGCGGCGGCGGACCTGCGGTACGCGGCCGAGGTCATGCGGGACGCGGCCACTCCGCCCGCGCCGGCGCCGGAGTCGAACTGGGATTTTTCGTGGATCACTGAGATGAGGAAGCGCAGCGACAACGGCTGGGCTTTCGTGACCGCGCTTTTTTCATTCGGCCCGGCATGGCTGCTCTTCCTGGTGACGCAGCGATTCGAATTCTGGACGGCTACCGGAATCACTCTCATCGCATTCGTATTCATCGGCGGGTGGCATCTGCGCGTGGAGCGCAAAACGACTCGGCTCCTGACTTGGAGCCTGCCGGTGGGACTCGCGTACTACGCGCCCGTGGCAATCGTGTTCGGACTCGCAAAAGGTCTAGTAGGGGGTTAGGAAATGCGTACTGTCACTCTCGGAATGTTCACCGTGGGATTCCTCATTCTGATTGCGCGGGTGGGGTGGTTCTATTTCAAGAGCAAGTCCCGCAATTGGAGTGACCTTCTTCCGTTCGGTCTCTCTGCGCTTTCCTTTGCGGCGGCGGGTGCCTGCGCGGGAGGAATCATCGGAAGCATCATGCAGTGGGCCCGCGAAGGGGTCGGTAAGGCCGGTGACGTCGCTCTCGAAAAGGGCACCGGAGCCGCGCACACGGAAATCTCCCGTCCGGCAGAATTCGGCACGCTGACGGCGTACGGCGCGGTCATCATGCTCGGCCTGATCGTTCTAATGGTCGTCCTTTTCAAGAGCGCCAAGAGGAAGCCGAAGAAGGAAATGTGGTGGGGCGGACCGACTGGCCTGACCCTCGGCCCGTTCCTCGGCGCGGTCACCGTCACGCCGCTGATCAACTGGATCGGCGAAATCGGCATCCACCAGCCGTTCTTTAGCTGATCGACCCGCGCGGCCCGGACGGATTCCCCCGTCCGGGCCGCGCCCGTAGCCCCCTCGAACTAGGCGCCGGAGACACCGAGATGAGCACCGAGCCCACGCCCACCGACCTGGAAAAGGAGACCTCGGCCGAGGCCTCCGCCGTGCCCGAGACAGCGAGCGCCATCGAGGAGCCGGCCGACCAGGCCGCTCCCGCCCCGAGCCTCGCCCGTACGACCGTGAACCGGATCGGCGCCGGAGGCCGCAACGCCGGGGCGAGCCTGCGCCACGTCCTGACCACCGGTCACCAGAGTGACGATGAGATCCGGCGTCTCCTCGTTCAGCGACAGTTCGGCGCGTACGAGGAGGTGCGCGACACCGCCCGTGAGGAACTGGACGTCGTCCACTCCCGGATCACCAGGCTCGAACGCATCGGCGCCGAGGACGGTTGGACGCCTGAGCAGCGCCAGGAGGTCAAGGTGTTGCGCGAGGAGCGCAAGGGCCGCGCGTCCGCCCTGAAAGACCTGATGAAAGCGCCGTTCGAGCCGATCCAGCCGACCGCCGACCAGATCAAGCGCGCCCGCCGCGCGGGCAGCACGCGCCGGTTCGTCGCCCTCCTGGTCGTGATCGGCCTCCTCGGTGCGCTGCTCGTCTCGGCTCCCCAGCTCCTGCTCCTGGCGCTCCCCGTCGCCGTCGCCGTCCTGTGGTGGCTCGGCCGGCGACCGCCGACGCTGGTTCAGCGCCCCGTCCCCGATCGGCTCCTGGCGCAGCCCGCACTCGCCCTGTCCGCGCAGGGCGGTGTCACCGCGGCCGGTGTCGAGGAGGAGCCCGCCCCGTACGCGATTGCCGATGCCAGCACGTCGGAGGAGGCGGAGGAGGCGCTGCGCCGCGCGATCGTGCGCGAGGGCGGCGAACTGCGCGACGTCATCGACGGGCGCCGGGAACCGTGGGGATGGTCGGCGCGCGCACGGTTCCTCTCCGGTTCACCCGAGGCCTTGAACGAGGACAAGGTGTACCGGAACCTGATCACCACGCTGCGCCTGCGCCGCAATGGTCTGTTGATCGAGGTGGACCCGGAATCCGGCGACGTCTGTGACGTGCGGATGCTCCTGCGCGACCCCTTCACGCCCGAACTGGTCGGCACAGTCCCCTACCGGCCCCCGCTCTCGGCGGCGATCCGCGATCCGTTCGATCTCGGCGTGGGGATGGACACGACGAAGCTGATGTTCAGCCTCGCCGGGCTCATGCTGCTCATGGTCGGCGACTCCGGCAGCGGAAAGAGCGGCGTCATGCTCGCGATGGCAGAGGCCGCCACCTCCACACGGGACGCCGTTGTGATCAATATCGACCCCGTCGGTACGGGAGTTGGCGAGTTGGGGCCCGCGATCACGCTGAACGCCTACATGGATCAGGACCGCATTGCGGCCGTATTCGATTTTCTCATTCAGCTCTGCTCGGCCCGCGCTCGGCAACGAATGGCGTACGGGTGGGGCAACAAATGGCGGGTCTCCGAGGAGCATCCCGCAATGTGTGTATTCGTCGACGAATGGCCGCAGCTCAGCGAGAAGAACAAAAAGAAGCTGATCAAACTTCTGCTGCTGGCCCGTAAAGAGGCCATCTGGTTCTACGCGGGAAGCCAGTTCGGCACCAAGGAACACCTCGGCGAGGCGATCGGCCCCAAGCTCAAGGGGAAGTTGCTCGGCGCGTCCCGCCGGGTCGACGTCACCGAGCTGCTCGGCGGCGGAGCGATCGCAGAGGGTTACCGGCCTGACCTGCTTCAGGCCGCGACCGAGACCGACCCTGGCGACGCGGGACAGATCTACGCCCACGGCCTGCCCGGCATGGCCAACCGGCCAACGCGCTTCCAGGTTCGCGAGATCACGCCCGAGCATGCTGCCCGGGTCGGTGCGGAGCGGGCGGCGGCCGGCCTGCCTGACGTCACGCACACCCTCACCGAGGCCGGAATGATCAAGGAGTGGAACAAGCTGCTGAAAGCGGAGGGCAGCACCGCGCCGGGAGGTCCGAGCGCGGGTGGTGGGGATGACGAGCCGGACGTGCCCCGCGTCCTCCTGGTCATCGCTGAGGCGTTCGTCCAGGAGGACGATCCGGAGTACTTGACCCTGGATCAGTTGCACCGCTACCTGCGCAAGGACGACGTGGGGAAGTGGGGCCGCTGGGACGACCGCGACGACCAGGGCCGGCTGAGGGAGCTGGGTAAGGCGGTCGCCCGGGAGCTGCGCAACGCGAAGGTCGACCTGGCCTCGGATCGGATCAGAGAGGCCGAGGGACAGCCCCGGGGGTTCTACGCCAACGCCGTTCAGCGCGCCCTCGCCAACGGCTCCTGATCGGCCCGGTGATCGGCTGGCCATTGGCGTTGATCGGCTCACCGCAGCCGATCAACGCCAATGGCCAGCCGATCAGAAAACCATTGCTGACCTGCGGAAACCAATCGATCCGATCAAGTCGCCGCACCCCCCTGGTTCACCGCGGATTCGGCCCCTGGGGAGCCTGAACGGGGGGCATCCGCTCCTGATCGGCCAACTGGCCGCCGAACCGCGTCAGTCCGAATTGCGCCGCCCGCCCCTGGACGCCTGAGACCATCAGACACAACCCACCTGGAGGCCCCACAGATGTTGCTTGCCGACCCGTCCCCAGTCCCGTCCTCCGACCCGTGCGGCCTAGTCGTCGGCGGGGCCAAGGACATGTGCCAGGGAGACAACGCGCCGTCAGTCAAGGGGCCCGCCGACGCAGTTCTCAACCCCCTCGACTCGGTCGCCCACACCGTCGCCGATGGCGCCGCGTGGTGTATCGAGCGGGTGGGGAAAGCCCTGGACGGGTCCGCGACGGTGGATTTCACGAGCCTCGCGTTCCTTAAGCAGTACGCCATAGTGTTCGCGGCCTCCACGGTCCTGACGCTCGTGCTGTGGCTGATCGCCGTAGCCAAGCGAGCGATGCGCGGCGCACCGCTGACAACGGCGATCGGCGAGGCCATCGGCCTCCTGTGGCTGACCGTGCTGGCATCGGCGTTCACCCCGCTGATCCTGCAAGTGATCGTGTCGGCGACCGACGCAGTCACCACCGCCATGACCGGCACGGACGGCAGCATGCCCGCCCTGTTCGCGAGCATGGCGGACACACTGCGTAAGGACGGAGACATCGTCGGCGGCGGCCCGATCATCCTCATCGTGATCGCGGGCGTGACCATCCTCGCGGCCGGCCTGCTCGGTCTGGAGTTGGTACTCCGGGCCGCCGCGCTCTACCTCGGCGCTCTCCTGGGAGTGGTGGTGTACACCGCGCTTGTCGACCGCAACCTGTGGGGAAAGGTGCGGCGTTGGGCCGGAATCATGGTCGCCCTGATCATGCTGGATCCCATCCTCAGGATTTCCCTCGGTATCGCGGACGTGTTCACCGACGCGCAGGGACCGGACGCAGCTCCGGTGATCGTCGCCGGAAACGCGGTCATCATCATTTCCCTGGCCGCCGGTGTCGCGATCTTCAAATTCGTTCCCGGATACGGAGACGAAATCGCCGCCGGGCTCGCCATGCGCGCCACGATGGGAGCCGGCCGCGCGGTCGGCAAAGTGGGTGCCTCCGCTGCGGGTGTCGTGGCACAGGGAATCCAGACGCACGGAGGGCGCCCGGCGGAGGGTGGCGGGAAGAGCAACAGTGGCGGCGGGAAAATCAACCGGGTGAACGGCGTATCCGACGGTATTTCGACTCACGGCAACCGCGGTCCCGGAAAGCAGAAGAAAGACGGCGACTGACCTGCGCCGCGTATCCTGATTCCCTGAGTGTCAACAGGAAAGGGAGACCATGAAGGAAGAAGCCGCAATCGAGAGCGCTCGGGAAGTCTGGCCAGAGGCGGAAGGATTCGAGACCGCTCCCGGCGGCTGGACATTCCGGGTTGGAGGCGGATACGCGTGGATCACAGACTCCGGCCGAGTGGCAGCAGACCCCGAAGGAATTCGGAGCCACGCACGTAAGCGCATCACGACCAACTGACCAATCCGGATCCCGTATACGGATACAGCAAAGGGGCCTACGGAGTGCCGTAGGCCCCTTTGCTGTATCCGTATTTCCTACTGGTTCAAATTGGTAAGGACGGGCGGCATTCGGTCGCCCCTCACGGTCGTCATGGAAATGACAGCCTGTCCGGTCTGAAGTTCGTTCGCCAATTCAGAGGCGGACCACCGTTGCCGCTCCTCGCGGCGGACCGTGACGGATTTAGCCGTCACGTGCTTTCCAGTGGCGATTTTCTTCAACGCGTGCCAGACCTTTGTCATGGGTTCCTCGGCACGGATCTGCCGGTGGGTTACCATTTCCGTTTCCACCCACTCAGTTCCCCATGCCGACGCGAAATGCTGGGCATCCCACGGGCTCACACCCACGCACGCAATGCGACAACCCACCGCCGCCAATAGGTGATCCCTCAGACCCTCCGGGATTTCACTCAGAGTCCGCAGAGTAAACAGCACACCCGCATTGCTCGTACGGAGTTGTTGGAGACCCCGCAGGCACTGAGGGGTGATTGCCTGCGCCGCGTCCTCCAGAACCAGGAACGCGAATAGGGACCGGTCCCGGCGGGATGCAGCCCACAGAGTGAATTGCGCGAGGACAAGCCGGGTCAGGATGCGTGCGGCCTCGGCGTGTGCGCGCTCCGGCAATTCGATGCGGACTCGGATGGGCTGATCGAGGTGCTGAAGCGAGAGCACCCGCCGCGCGTCGGCCGCGCCCTCCGACGCGTGCGGAGCGATGAAACCGTGGAAGGCCGGACGGTCCAACAGAGCAACGCGGGTGGCCAGTTCCTCGACAGCCCCCCCAGGGGCCGCTGAGCGCCGCTCGAACGCGTCCAGGTCCCGCCGGTGGGCACCGAGCCCCCGTTCGTCCAGGGCGGCCCGCAGATCGGCGCGTGCGGCCTCGTCGGAAAGGAGGTCGCGCAGCTCGGCGACCCCGGGAAACTCGCCGTGCACCGAACGCCACGGGCCGATGAGCTGGGCCAACGACATGGAGGCCCAACGGCTGTCCCCGCCCGCTTCGGCGAGGTCGCCGACCAGGGCCTCGGCGAGCACCGAGGCCGCCTCGTCCGGGTCGTCCAGGCCCGCGTACAGGTCGAGGCCGTGCGGGACGCTCGCGTCACCCACGCGCAGCACCACGTCGAAGGCGCCCCGAGGAACGGCCGTGCCGGAGGACGTGACCGAGACGACCGCGGCCTGGCCGGCCAACGCCTGAAGACACAGCGACTCGACGACCGGTCCCACGATCCCGGTAGCCGCGTGCGCGCCCGGCGACCCGACGACCAGCGCCGACGTCGACAACACCGCAGGTTCGAGGGCGACTCCGGCGCCGCGATACGCCTGCGGGTTGCGGTCGGAGTCGGCGGCCGTGCCGATCCGCACCTGACGTAGGGCCAGGTCATGCCGCCCCATACGCGCCGGGAGGTCGCGGGCGCCCGACCCGTGCGCGCAGGCCGCTGCGCCCCGCGCCCGGACCTCCTCGCTGATCTCGGCACGCGACCGCCCGGACCGCCACGCATGGTCAATCCGGGCATAGTCGACATCCGTCATCCGGCCGTCGCGCAGCTCGGCGGAGAGTCGCTCGGCGACCTCGACGGCGCCGTCCGCCCGCATCTGAGGCCACAGGGCCGGATCGGACTCCGGGTCGGGCGCACGGGGCGCCGCCGCCTCGGCAGCCACCGCACGGGCGTTGGCACGCCCCACAGCGGCACGCGCACGGCGCAGCAGCTCGGGCCAGCCCCCGAGCCGGCCGAAGAACACCGCGATGCCGATAAGCACGACCGCGTAGTACGACCAGCTCGCAACCACGAAGTACATGCTCTGGTACCAGCCGTCCGGCGTGATCAGCATGAGCGGCCAGAGCCAGTACGGGCCGAGGTAGCCGTTGTAGAGAAGCGACCAGACGAACCAGGCGACCAGGGCACTCGCCGCGCAGCCAAGGGCGAGCTGACGCGTGGGCACCCTGCCAGGGTCATCAGCCTCACGAGGCTGATGACCAAAGCGCCAGATGCCCGGATCAGCCGACGGACGCGGCATCCGCAGCCACGCGACCAGCGGACTCGCCGCCCCGGGCTGCGCTGGCACCGGAGAAGCGACCGGCCGAGGCGGGGTCGCCGGACGGGGCGGCGGCGCCGCGCCCTGCGGCGCCCTGCGCTGCTCCTGGTCGTGCTGCTCACTGTCCACGGGTCCCCGTCGTCTCCCTCGTCTGAGTTCAGTCCGAGCCTCCCAACTTATAGGCGAATTGGGCCCCTGAGCCGGTCTCGCGCGGCGCAGAACTGAGGGCACTGCACCTACTGAGATTCAGTAGGTGCAGTGCCCTCAGTAAGGTCAGTAGTGGGCGTGCGCCTGAGACGAAATCACGCGCGCCCGAGATCATCAAGCACGCGCGTGAGACGACTACAAGTCGACATGAGACCGCCCTCAGCGCGTCCGAGATGCCCGCGCATAGCAGCGATTCACGGCCCTTTCTTCCTTGTTGCCGATGCCTCTCCCTTCAGACTCTCCAGAGAGAAAGCAGGACGTTCCCGAGACCCTCCATATAGAGAGAAAGGGAATCGCCCGGAAGGAAACTGGAAGAGCAGACGGAGACTAAGATGTTGTATTTCCCTCCTCGATAATCGCGCGGCAAAGGTCGACGCAATCAGAGCAGATATTCACCCCTGGCCCCGAAATCAAATGCTCGACTTGATTCCGACTCTTTCCGCAAAACGTGCATGAGACTTTTGCAGGCCCGTATTTCAGGAGTTCCGCACAGATAATCTCGCCCATTTCCCTTTTCTTTTCCTCTTTTGGCTTTCCTGGGTGGTGTAGACCAGTGCGTGATGGGGTCTGGTGTGGTCTGTGACTCTACGTGTCCTCGTACGGATCTTGACAAGCGACTGGACAAGGGCCCCTCGTTGGCTGCATACTGTAACTGCAAGGGAGCGCGGGAGCGCGACCGGTGGCCGGAGGTCCCGCAGGGACCGGAGGGCACAGACCACCGGATCAGCGGCCGATCAGCTCTCTGACCAGCGGAAACGCCACCGAGAAGGGGGCGAGGAACCCGCAGAAAGGCCGGCAGTACGAGGAGCCGGCCCGCAGGCCCCGGACCAACCGGGACCACAGAGCAGTCACCGCAGGTGACTGCCAGCCGGGAGCACTCCCCCCGGCGCCGCGCAGCGGTGCGGCCTCCTTGGGAGTGACGCAGTCACTCCGCGTCAT